>NZ_AP029049.1 GCF_040371545.1 Synechococcus sp. M16CYN | reverse complement strand
CAGCTAATAGCTTGAATCAATTCATCAAAAAAATTTATTTTACGTTAGCGTTAATAATTACTGGCAATACCAGAAACTATATTTTTGTTATTTGAGACCTAATATGATCTAAATCATCTTAATATGCCTATCAGCGATTGTTTGGGGAACACCTAGCGGGTCGCTTGATATATAAAGCTCCAGCGTTCGGAACCTATCAAAAAGCTGAGTACCATACTTAAAATTGATGTAAAACTTATTGTCACAGCAATTATTAAGATCGAGTATCATCGTTTATAGATCACATCAATTAATTTCGCAGTGCATCAATTAATATTTATATTCATGGCAGTAAATCTTTTGCTTATAAATATATCTCCAGCTGTAGCGTCCTGGATTTGCGATGGCGAAGAATTAACTGCTGAAAGATTTAGTGGGGCTGTAGATGTAACCGGGATTGCTGGTGGAATTCCAAATAGTTCGGAGCTTGAATCAAGGAAAGCGACCTGAGAGGAATATGGCAGGATTTAGGGATAGGAATAGTAGTCGTAGATCAGTTGCCCGTCATCTCTTCTGGTGGCCGTACTAGTAATTCTACTATCGTTAAAAAACAAGTAAGGCTTGAGCCAAAAGCTACCTTCTAGCAAAGAAAATAGTTAGTAGTTAAATCAATTTGGAAACAACTAGTTACTGAAATCGTTCCGCTGTGGTACTGGAGAGCCGCCACGGATCGTCTAATCCTAGGCTTTTCCTTTCAAGGGATCAAAGCCTCTAAAACCCAGTTCTAAGACTGGGCTCCTAACGATTAGTGAGCTGCAAGGTATCCATTGAGACCACTTGGATGGCCAGGGGATCCAGTTGGTGGGCGAAGGGTTAAGCTGTCTCATATTTGTACTACATTGTGATCGGCCGAATTCATATGTGATCAGCCGAATTCATCCTGGAAAATCATGGCAACAAAATCAAAGCAACTTCAAGTGCGGATAGATCCAAGATTGGATCACGACATCTCCAAGCTTCTTAAAGAATTCCCAGAGATAGGTGATAAATCAGAATTTGCCCGCAAAGCTTTTTCTCTTTATATTATTGCTAAAAAGAGAGAGAAGGTGAATGGCGAAAAAATTAGTATGGTGAAAGACGGCAAACCGACTGTTGAGATTCTACTGGCTTAATTAATGAATGCTTCGGATACCGGTCCTGTTAAAACACAGGAAAACCCTAATTCAGATTACGAACTCGTAGATGAACTCTACGACCCTGTAGGGCCAATTGTTGTAGATAAGGTTTACGATCCAGCGACTCCGCTAAATGTGAGAAAAGCCTCTGTATTGGAGCACAGTATGTTTATGGAGAAAGCATTAACTATGATACTCGCAATAGTTGTTGTAGTTGGCGCACTTTCTGTGTTTTATACAAAGAGTTCTTCAAAAGAACAATTTGGTTCGCTTATATCGGGAGTCGCTCTTGGAGCTTTAGCCAACAAGCTTAAAGATCAAGATATAAATCCAGATTAATCAATGCTAGCAGCCGCTTAATGCATCCAGTCAGGCCTTGGTCACTGTTTCCCTAAACGGAGCCACGCCTAATCAAGCTCCGAGTAGAAGAGAAGACCCTCCAACCAACCAAAACGAACCCTTTTGAGGAGGACTCCACGACGAAGAACCTTAACAGCCCAAGAGTGAACATTTGATAGCTGACCAGTAACGGACCTTTAACTAACAGGTGTTACAGCTCAGGCAGCGCCGAGTGGACAGCAGATCTGGAGTCCGGTAGAACTGAGGTAATCCTGATTCATCACTCAAAAGATGAAACCCCCGACCGGTTCTTAAGATCGGTCAGGGGCCCTTAGAGACCCGCCAAAAAACGAATCTCACACTCACAACGTGCAGACACATTAAAGGGAATCTTGGGCAGGAAGTCAACCCCTCCAACAAAAAAGGGACCACAGGGTCCCACTCCTGCCATGGGAAACCCAATCACTCCACTTGCCAGCCTTTGCCTAGGAGTCGTCAGAGGTTGGATCAACGTTGCCCGTCGTGGCAAAGGAGGGCAGATCGATGACCACGGCGCCGCCTGGACACGACTGCCTGCAAACCAAGTGCGGGATCAACTAGCGAAGGAATTCCAAATCGAGGTCAGCACCCGATCGGTGCAAAGAGCCCTGAAGGAATTGGAGGATGCCCAGCATGTAATAAGGGAGCAGAAATGGAAGCATCGATACAAGAGGGACTACTGGTATGCCCTGCCCCCCGACCACCGCAAGGACCACGACGGTTTAGAGCGTCGCTGTCCTCGTACGGTTGCTCCCACCACCTACGTGTCGCATCGAAAGACTCGTTCTGTTTCCTGCGAAGTGACACAAGTGACGCCTCAAATTCTAAATACTCCAATCTCTAATACCTATCTTTCTTCCAAACCACAAAGAAAAACTCAGATAAAACAGATAGAAAAACCAAAAACAAAATCAAAAGAAAGATCAAAACAAAAACAGAACAAGCCCCCATTGAAGACCGTGAAAACCTGTAATGTCCAAGCACAAGGATTTAGATCAGAACCGATCAATCGGCTTTTAAACGATTGGTCAGGAAAGATTCCCAATAACCCTCAATGGTTTAAGCACAGACCAGAAAAGCCAGCAGGATTAGATCGTCAAGGACGACCACAGAGGTGGGTTTGGGTTGGACAAGTTCCACACTTGGTGGTGGATTAACAAAGAGAAGAAGTCTGTACGGAGAGACTGAGATATCTGTCAAATCAACCCTTATTGATTCTCAACAAAAAATAAATTGAGAAAAAATGAATATTTCTATAATAGGTTGGTGAAACTTTTAGCAAAAGAATGATACCACAAGCGTTCATAGATGAATCGAAACAGAGAAAGATAAATATTTTAGAATGTAAATACTCTTCATAAATATAAGAGTAGGGTCCTGCTAAAATTCACTGTTTCTAGCATTAGGGGTTGACTTGCAAATACCTACTGAAGTAGAATACCGGTATACCGCGACCTGGTGAGGTTAATTTGGCATCGGTGGTCAACGATCCGTTTCATTAAAAATACTGAGAAATCTCCGGGTCTCTTAATTAAGGTCCGACCGTCGCTTGAGTTAAAATGCAAGCAGCTAGGGACGATGTTTCCACCCCTCGCCCAAGCCGATGATGAAGCCCAGCATAGCTGAATACCATGATTTATTTATTATACCAAAGTCATCTATTAAAATTGCTATTGTTGCTTCTGTGATTTAGTATAGTCGTCCTAACAGGTTTTAAGAAAATTAATTATGGAAGCAATGGTTCCACCTAGCAGAAATTCCTACTATAATTTTAGAGTGATAGCGATTAATCGTGTTGTTGATGGCGATACTATTGATATTACTATCGACCTTGGATTTAATCTATACAAAAAAGAAAGAGTTAGAGTTGCAGGAGTTGACGCACCAGAAACAAGAACTAGAAACTTAGAGGAAAAAGAATTGGGTTACGATGCAGCTAATTGGCTTAAAGAAAAGTTAGAAACTGCGATATCTGGTGAAGATGAATTATCTGTTAGGACTGAACTTGTTGGTGGCACTGGTAAGTATGGTCGTCTACTTGGTTGGTTGTATATTGGGAACGATAGTATGTCTCTTAATGAACAAATGATTATTGAGGGATATGCCTGGGAGTATAGTGGTGGAACAAAGCAAAAAGATCTTGAAGAGCTTAGGAGAATCAGAAAGCACCGTGGAACAATAACGTAGAAGTGTTGTGTGTAAATTTTCATGTCTGTATTCCAGATTGTGAATTTAATAGTAATAATTGTCAATTAATTTGTGATGTTAAAAAATATAAGCTTCAAGCGATTATATAATTAAAAATTATTAGATTTTTATGCGTTGAGGTTTCTGTACCTATATAATTTACGCGCATTGCCTCAAATTTTTTGTTGGAAAACATTTCAGAATACTTATTTTAATTTACAGGATAGCTTATGCAGTATTCAATAAAACAATTTTTGTGGCAAGATATTTTTCTGCAATATATTATGAACTTTTCTTATAAAGACTAAAACTATTTAGATCAATATTTCAAAAAATAAGAATAAAATTTAACTAAATTATAAATCCAATATTTATTACTTAAGTATGAAAAAATTATAAACTTATTTCCATACTTTAATCTATAAAATTCTTTATTCTTTTTAACTTTAAGTTATTTAATCACATGAAATACAAATTTCAGAGACATTTGAGGATGATTTTATCAATCGGATGTTAAATTAATTAATGCATAAAGACATTCCTAAAAACCGTTGAGGCATCTTAGAAGGAAAATGCTAAGTAATGAAGGATGATGCCTTCGCAGCGAGGGTGGCAATGAAAAGATCTAAGCAAAAGAGCTGAAGGTAATTAGTTGCGTTTTCAGCTGCTCAAATATTGGGCTTTAAATTGAATTTAAACCCAAGCCCAGTCAGGAAAGAATTTCCTGTTCAGTTAAAAATTCGATGCCCAGGCCAATGATGAAGACCATCATCGTCAGACGACTGTTTCACTGTTCATTGCCAAGTTGGTATAAGTAAAGTCGCTTTTGTTTAAACGTAAATAAGCCCTAATCCTTTAGTAGGTGCAGAAATACTGTAAGGCGCTTCAGACTAGCTGGTTGGCATTGGATTAAGCTTTCCTTGTGCCAATGCTTTGGCATGGATGTACATTTGGCTGAAGATATTACCAGCAGCCTTCAAACCTTTTGCTATTACATCCCAATTGTGAACTTCAGTAGACGCTTGATGCCAGTTGAAGATGTAGAAACGATCGCTAATCGGTTGAACTGTTTGTGATAGTGGAAACCGAACATATCGAAAATGCCTGCTCGATAGGGTCCTTGATCCACACCGATTCGTTTGAGCAGATGCGTCTCTTATTCTCTTACTGCTTCCTCGTAGCTGAAGTGGTTATTGTAATCACTACAAATATACAAACCCGACTTGCAAAAGGAGCTAGCTCTTGATAAAGTGGGCTGTGACCATGGGAATTCGACTTCCAGTTACCAGCTAAGAACCCACAGGACCAAAACCCCTGAAGAAAAACAAAAACCAATCTTGATGTTTGAGAATGTTTCGCGCGAGCGACAAGTTTCAAAATTCCTTGAATCATGAAAACCACATACAGACACCTCGCAAGTGAAGTCGGTTGCTTGAGCGCAGAGATTTACAGGGAGATTCACCGTTGCCTTCGGCTCCCTAGTGGCGTCGTTATTGATGGGGTCAAGTGGATCTCGAAGACCGCCGAGGAGTTGAGCCAGCTACTGGGCTGCAATGAGAAAACCGTGCAGCGGCATCTTAAGCAACTGGTGGAGATAGGCTGGCTAAAGCGAGAACAGCTGCAGAAGCAGTTATGTAAGCGGGTCTACTACTACACGTTGGGAGATAACGCACCGCTGGAGCCTGTATCAGCTCAAAAGTCACTTCAATCTAACCGACAGGGTGCTTGTCATTAAAGATCTAAATGCTTAAGCACTTTTTCATCTTGAGGAAAATTTAAACTTTTCCTAGGAGCCTACAGAATAAGATTGTGACTCTTATTTGAGAGATAGTGATTCCTTCATTGGTCAACATCGGTAGTGACGGGGTTAGTATTGTAAAGAAGAGGGAAACTCGCTTTATTACCTGACACTTTTCGCTTAGATTATGCCTAAACAGTTAGTTGTGTTAGATTAAAAATAGTTAGTAGATCTGCTAAAAACAGATAAAAATTCTGTTTTTAAAGTGGCGTAAGTTCTATCTTGGAGCTAAATCTACATAATCGAGTTGGCATGGTGAGTTGCTGAAACCAAAAATGTATAAAAATGTTCCTCAAAGATTATTGAGCAATCCTGAGAAGAGAGTGTCGAGCGGTTTAAGGACGATGTTGCCTCCCACAGCGATAGTGGCAATGAAAAGACCAAAGCAAAAGAGCTGGAGGTAACCAGCTCCGTCCTTGGGTGCCCAGACATCGGGCTCTGGATTAAATTTCAACCTAAACCCAACTGGGCTAGGATGCCCTGCCCGGTCAACAGCTCGGTGCCCAAGCCGATGATGAAGCCCAGCATGGCCATACGACCGTTCCACTGTTCAGCAAAAGCGGAGAAGCCAAATTTCGCGTCGTCCATCGGTTCAAATTGAAGTACCTATCCATTGTAACGAATTATTGCGCTTAGCTGCGCCGCGAGCCTTGTATCATTTGTACTCAGCGCATGGAAACATATATTTCCGACCCCTTCCAGAAGCGTGAGCGGGAACGCGTTTGGGACGTTCGTTCTATCAACCATCCAGACAACACGCCAGCCAAAACGGTAGACGCCGAATCGCTGGAGCCCGGTGGGCTGGCAGCCACAGCGGAAGACGTCCCGCGGAAAACCTCGGCGCTGACCCCCCAGCTCCAGCATGTTGCTCAGGAAAGTGATCCTTGTTTTATACAAAGAGTTCTTCAAAAGAACAATTTGGTTCGCTTATATCGGGAGTCGCTCTTGGAGCTTTAGCCAACAAGCTTAAAGATCAAGATATAAATCCAGATTAATCAATGCTAGCAGCCGCTTAATGCATCCAGTCAGGCCTTGGTCACTGTTTCCCTAAACGGAGCCACGCCTAATCAAGCTCCGAGTAGAAGAGAAGACCCTCCAACCAACCAAAACGAACCCTTTTGAGGAGGACTCCACGACGAAGAACCTTAACAGCCCAAGAGTGAACATTTGATAGCTGACCAGTAACGGACCTTTAACTAACAGGTGTTACAGCTCAGGCAGCGCCGAGTGGACAGCAGATCTGGAGTCCGGTAGAACTGAGGTAATCCTGATTCATCACTCAAAAGATGAAACCCCCGACCGGTTCTTAAGATCGGTCAGGGGCCCTTAGAGACCCGCCAAAAAACGAATCTCACACTCACAACGTGCAGACACATTAAAGGGAATCTTGGGCAGGAAGTCAACCCCTCCAACAAAAAAGGGACCACAGGGTCCCACTCCTGCCATGGGAAACCCAATCACTCCACTTGCCAGCCTTTGCCTAGGAGTCGTCAGAGGTTGGATCAACGTTGCCCGTCGTGGCAAAGGAGGGCAGATCGATGACCACGGCGCCGCCTGGACACGACTGCCTGCAAACCAAGTGCGGGATCAACTAGCGAAGGAATTCCAAATCGAGGTCAGCACCCGATCGGTGCAAAGAGCCCTGAAGGAATTGGAGGATGCCCAGCATGTAATAAGGGAGCAGAAATGGAAGCATCGATACAAGAGGGACTACTGGTATGCCCTGCCCCCCGACCACCGCAAGGACCACGACGGTTTAGAGCGTCGCTGTCCTCGTACGGTTGCTCCCACCACCTACGTGTCGCATCGAAAGACTCGTTCTGTTTCCTGCGAAGTGACACAAGTGACGCCTCAAATTCTAAATACTCCAATCTCTAATACCTATCTTTCTTCCAAACCACAAAGAAAAACTCAGATAAAACAGATAGAAAAACCAAAAACAAAATCAAAAGAAAGATCAAAACAAAAACAGAACAAGCCCCCATTGAAGACCGTGAAAACCTGTAATGTCCAAGCACAAGGATTTAGATCAGAACCGATCAATCGGCTTTTAAACGATTGGTCAGGAAAGATTCCCAATAACCCTCAATGGTTTAAGCACAGACCAGAAAAGCCAGCAGGATTAGATCGTCAAGGACGACCACAGAGGTGGGTTTGGGTTGGACAAGTTCCACACTTGGTGGTGGATTAACAAAGAGAAGAAGTCTGTACGGAGAGACTGAGATATCTGTCAAATCAACCCTTATTGATTCTCAACAAAAAATAAATTGAGAAAAAATGAATATTTCTATAATAGGTTGGTGAAACTTTTAGCAAAAGAATGATACCACAAGCGTTCATAGATGAATCGAAACAGAGAAAGATAAATATTTTAGAATGTAAATACTCTTCATAAATATAAGAGTAGGGTCCTGCTAAAATTCACTGTTTCTAGCATTAGGGGTTGACTTGCAAATACCTACTGAAGTAGAATACCGGTATACCGCGACCTGGTGAGGTTAATTTGGCATCGGTGGTCAACGATCCGTTTCATTAAAAATACTGAGAAATCTCCGGGTCTCTTAATTAAGGTCCGACCGTCGCTTGAGTTAAAATGCAAGCAGCTAGGGACGATGTTTCCACCCCTCGCCCAAGCCGATGATGAAGCCCAGCATAGCTGAATACCATGATTTATTTATTATACCAAAGTCATCTATTAAAATTGCTATTGTTGCTTCTGTGATTTAGTATAGTCGTCCTAACAGGTTTTAAGAAAATTAATTATGGAAGCAATGGTTCCACCTAGCAGAAATTCCTACTATAATTTTAGAGTGATAGCGATTAATCGTGTTGTTGATGGCGATACTATTGATATTACTATCGACCTTGGATTTAATCTATACAAAAAAGAAAGAGTTAGAGTTGCAGGAGTTGACGCACCAGAAACAAGAACTAGAAACTTAGAGGAAAAAGAATTGGGTTACGATGCAGCTAATTGGCTTAAAGAAAAGTTAGAAACTGCGATATCTGGTGAAGATGAATTATCTGTTAGGACTGAACTCAGCTAATAGCTTGAATCAATTCATCAAAAAAATTTATTTTACGTTAGCGTTAATAATTACTGGCAATACCAGAAACTATATTTTTGTTATTTGAGACCTAATATGATCTAAATCATCTTAATATGCCTATCAGCGATTGTTTGGGGAACACCTAGCGGGTCGCTTGATATATAAAGCTCCAGCGTTCGGAACCTATCAAAAAGCTGAGTACCATACTTAAAATTGATGTAAAACTTATTGTCACAGCAATTATTAAGATCGAGTATCATCGTTTATAGATCACATCAATTAATTTCGCAGTGCATCAATTAATATTTATATTCATGGCAGTAAATCTTTTGCTTATAAATATATCTCCAGCTGTAGCGTCCTGGATTTGCGATGGCGAAGAATTAACTGCTGAAAGATTTAGTGGGGCTGTAGATGTAACCGGGATTGCTGGTGGAATTCCAAATAGTTCGGATGGGACCCTGCCTGGTGATGGAATTTTGATTTCCTGGCGAGGAATGACCCTTCAATTGCCACGAACAAATAATAAAGGCATTCCTAGCTATACTGATGGGCGCTGGTGGTGGAGAGAAAAAGATCTCTCAGCACCGGAATTCAAGGAACGAAAAGGCCGAATCGTAACTTACGAATGCTCATTAAATGAGAAGTCCTCTTGATATGGATTTAAATATTCGCCGGTTCTATCAGTTAATTGCTAGTAGTCATTCTTTTGCTAGGAACGGTGCTCGAGATTTGGTTCCAGCTACTTTAGAGCTGTAAATGATTATTTTTGTCGTTGCTGCTAGCTTTCTCGGTCTTCTTTGGATCACTCAAATCTTAATCAGGAGGAATATGAACGATGGCTCTGCTTAAAATATTAAATAATTCATTAGTAAATAGACTCTCAAGTAAAAGACAGCTGGATACAAAAAGATATGTGATAAGTTGGGAGTCAAAAAGAAAAAATAATACTCGATTGAAGTTAGTTTTCTTGTGCTGAAGGAGATTTACTATCTCTCGCGACTTGAAGTGTAGCAAAAACACACTCGCTTTGCCTAAAACTATTAGAACATGTAAAATTAATAGAAAAAAAGTTCAATCTATATAATGCCGACATTTGAATTTTACTCATCGGTAAACCGATAACCATGAACGATAACCACTAAATCGCTTATGTCTCCTCTAGCTGCTCTTATGATAAACTTATGCTCTTAGGTGATTAGTTTCTTTTTATGTGATAGGAGGGATTAAATGGCTTTTAGGGATTCATAAGACGGATGTACGAGCTTTTTTTAGGGACAATAAGTTTTCCAGTGACGGGATTGATCCTGTAAAAAAAGGAGACCCACTTTATCTTTTAAGTCTCTCTCCTAGGTTAAACTCAAGTAGTAAGCTGTGTCAAACTAAGACCAGGTTATCGCTTAGTTGACACACATAAAAAGTAGCAGTATACATTGCATCTCAATGTTAAATTTACGCGATTAGACGCTAAGTGAATAATGCATAAAGGTTTTCCTAGAAGGCGACTGAGACATATTGAAGAGAGGATACCAAGTAATGAAGGACGATGTTGCCTCCCACAGCGATAGTGGCAATGAAAAGACCAAAGCAAAAGAGCTGGAGGTAACCAGCTCCGTCCTTGGGTGCCCAGACATCGGGCTCTGGATTAAATTTCAACCTAAACCCAACTGGGCTAGGATGCCCTGCCCGGTCAACAGCTCGGTGCCCAAGCCGATGATGAAGCCCAGCATGGCCATACGACCGTTCCACTGTTCAGCAAAAGCGGAGAAGCCAAATTTCGCGTCGTCCATCGGTTCAAATTGAAGTACCTATCCATTGTAACGAATTATTGCGCTTAGCTGCGCCGCGAGCCTTGTATCATTTGTACTCAGCGCATGGAAACATATATTTCCGACCCCTTCCAGAAGCGTGAGCGGGAACGCGTTTGGGACGTTCGTTCTATCAACCATCCAGACAACACGCCAGCCAAAACGGTAGACGCCGAATCGCTGGAGCCCGGTGGGCTGGCAGCCACAGCGGAAGACGTCCCGCGGAAAACCTCGGCGCTGACCCCCCAGCTCCAGCATGTTGCTCAGGAAAGTGATCCTTTGGCCGATGCCCTCCAGGTAGAGCTGGGAAGGGAGAGCCGTGCTGCCTATCAGAAGGACTGGCGAACCTTTACCCGTTGGCTTAGCAACAAGGCCATTGGCGTGGATGCCACCAGTGAGGCAGGGGTGCACCGTGCCCTAGTCGGATGGCTGCAACTGGGTGATGACGCTGCCCGTGGCCTGGTGATCCGCTGGATCGCTGACCAGAAGCGTCAGGGCCTGGCCTCCCCAACGGTGAACCGTCGCCTGGCGTCCCTGCGCTGGGTTGCTCGCCTTGCTGCCAACTGCGGTATGGCTGACGTCCGCCTACACCTGGTTAAAGGCCTGAAGAATGACGGCAAGCGCCGGGATATGCGCGGACCCTCGGGTGTTGCCCACCTCCAGGCTTTGGTACAAAAGGCCGAGCAACTGGTCTCAAGCCGTGGCGGTGAAGCTGGCCAGGCACGCAACCGTGCTGTGACTTACCTATTGCTTCTAAACGGCCTGCGACGGGGGGAGGTTGCACGCATCGCCTTGGCTGACTGGGACCCCTCCAATCCTCTGGAGTTGGCTATCCGCGGCAAGGGCAGAACCGAGCAGGAAGCCATCACCCTGAACCCTTTGGTAGCTGGTGCTTTGAAGGACTGGCTGGAAGTGAGGCCGACCTGGGCACCTTTAGAACCTTGGGCTCCAATGTTTACAGCACTAGACCCTGGGGTTCACAAACGTATGGAACGCCGACACCAGCGGGACCTGGCCGATGCCGCCGAGCGTATCGCTAATGCCAAAGCCATAGAAGGAAGCCCGCCATGGCTGGAAGAGATGGGGCTGGCCTGCACTAGCTGGAGCTTTGGAGGTAATGCCATCTACCGCTTAGTTCGCGCTATGGGTGCTGAGGTCCTGAAAGGTGGGATAGTAAGCCCTCACCGCTTACGTCACAGTGCCGTAACCACCGCCGTGGCCGATCTCGGGTTCTCCATGGCCGATGCCCAAGCTTTGGCCCGTCACAAGAACGTTGCGACCACACAGAGCTACTTCGACCGCAGCGGCGAGTTGCAGGCTAAAGTTACTATGGGCCTGGCTGCCTTTATTGCTGAAGGGTCCGATGCCGAGGCCAATTAGCCCCACCTCAGCCAAACGGCTGCGAAAGTGGGATTACTGCATGAAGAAAGGTCCCTGGACCTAGCAAATGCTTGGGAACTTGGCGAGAGTAGGTACTGTAGGCTGCAAGATGGCGAGTCTGGGAAGACCAAGACGAGACACTGGGAACATAATAACGGCGAGGGTAGCTGGCTACCTCTGCCAGAAGAGCCTGACAAACCGGTTTGACTAGGAATCGCTGCTGGGTGATGATTTCCTCCATGCTAAATAGAGTCACTGCCCCAGTGACATGCTCACCGCAGAGTCAAGAAAAACGCCCATGGTAGTGCCGATTGGGAGTTATTTAGAGCCTTCGTAGGTTTCTAAAGGGTCACTCCATTATCTTAGCTCTTCTGCGACAAATTATTACGGCAAGTTTAGTCATACCGACTCGTTTTAGAGATTTTTCAACTACGGATGAATTCAAGGAACCTGGGGTGTCTCTAGTGAGTCTTCTTTTTTCGTTAAGTCTGGCTGCTCGCGTTCTAGCGAGCAGCCAGACCAAGGATCTACACCGATTAGAGATTAAAGGCGTTGAATGGATTCGGCCTTGTCCTGAAATTCTCCTAACAACAGTTGGAAGTAAGACACTTTTCTCAGCTTGATATTGGCAGTAAGACTCATCCCAACTTGGAGTGGCAATTTGGCACCGCTTTTGAGAACTAAGGACTGCTGATTAAGGTGCACTGTTACAGGGAAGCTGAGTTCCTGGCGTTGCTCCTGAGGATTCGGAGGAAAAGCATCTGAACCAATGTGCGTCACACGGCCTTTTAGCACTCCGAAGTCTGTTGAGGGATAGGAATCGATGCTGATGTCAGCCTTCATGCACGCCTCAGGGTCTGTTGGACAGCCGAGAGGGAGCTTGATGAAACCGATTTTGTTGCTGGGAACCTCCACCTCTGCCTCCAGCGATCCGTAGGGAACCACTTTCATCACGGTCTGGGTCGACTGGGCGGTGTAGCCAGCCGAGGTGGGCTGAAGGTCAAAGACAATACCATCTACCGGTGATTGCAACTGCTGATATCGTAGGGTGACCTTTGTTTCAGCAAGACGGGTTTGAAGGTCAGCAAGCTCGGATTTAAGCTGAGCCGTCTGCTGATTTAAGAGCGCAACCTGGCGAAGCCGATCCGCTTTGGTCTGCATCAATTGGCCATGGGTTTCTTTTACCGCGTCCAGCTGTCTGAGGTACTGCACTTTTGAAGCAGCACCAGCTTGCTCCAAGTCTGCAAAACGCTCCTGAATATCGACTTGAAGCTCAAGCTTGTTCTCCAGCATCTGAACTGCCTCTTTGTTCACCTGGAGATAGCGACGCTTCTCCTGCTCCTTTAGATCGAGCTGCTCCTGCTTGAGCTTGATCTTGGTCTCCAAACCGCGGCGTTGCTGCTCACTCGCTTCGGTGTCGAGTTTCATCAGCACTTGACCGGCGCTCACCAACTGTCCTTCCTCCACCAGGATCTGCTCGATAACACCACCCACCGGCATTTGAATGTTCTGAACAGACCCCACAGGTTCCAATTCACCAGCCGCAACAACAATTTCCTCGGTTCGTGCCAAGGCCAACCAGGCCACCCCAAACACCGTGGTGCCAATCAGGCCCCAGGTGACTGTACGCATCCAGAAGCGGCTCTGCTGAAGAACTAATTCGTCATGGGTACTCAGATGAGCTAACTGTCGCACTGCAACGTGATCGAAATGGCGAAGCCAATCACGAGGCGAGGTAATCAGTTCGCTGGAGCCCTGCCTCAACCGAGACATCAGCAGTCGCGGATTCATCATCAAGAGCCCTCTTGCTGACAATAGAGGGCGTAATACCGACCACGGCGGCTCATCAAGTCATCCTGGGTTCCGATCTCAACGACCGCTCCCTGGTGAAGCATCACAATCACATCGGCTTTGCGAACCGTCGAGAGTCGGTGGGTAATGAAAAACACCGTTTGATCATTAAGATTTCCGAGCAAGTTGTCGCAGACCTTGCGTTCGGTTTCGTAGTCCAAAGCACTAGTGGCTTCATCCATCACCAGCAACTTGGGGTTGCTCAACAGGGTGCGGGCAATGGCAATTCGTTGCTGCTGACCACCGCTTAACATTGCACCGCGTTCTCCAACCGGAGTGCTATAACCGCTGGAAAGATCCATGATGAAGTCATGGGCATTAGCCAGTCGAGCCGCCTGCACAATCTTCTCATTTGACGCATCGGGGTTCGCCAAAGCTATGTTCTCGCTCACCGTGCCCCTGAACAGCAGTGGATCCTGGGGAACGATGCCGATTTGGCGCCGAAGCGAATACAACTCAACCTTGGCGATGTCGTAACCGTCTATGAGGATCCGACCTTCCACCGGCTCGTATAGGCGTGGCAAGAGTTTCATCAACGTGCTTTTACCGCTGCCGCTCTGGCCCACGACGCCGACAAAGGTGCCGGCCTTGATCTTGAGATTGACATTCTTGAGCGCTTCAGGCTGTCCGGGCTGGAAGCGAAAGGAGAGGGCTTCAAAGTGCACATCTCCCTTGAGAGGAGGCAACATCACCTTCGATTTGTCGACTTCGTCAGACTCCTCTGGCGTATCGATCACATCCGCTAATCGCTCAAAACTCACCCGCAGTTCCTGGATGTTTTGCCAGATCGTGGACAGCCTCAACAACGGCTGGGTGACGTGGCCTGAAATGATCCGAAAGGCAATGAGCTGACCCAGGCTCAGATCACTTTTCAGTACCATCGATGCTCCGATCCAGAGCACCATCAATTGAGAAACCTTCTGCAATACTTGGCTTGTCTGATTCAGAGCCGTTCCGGTGATCGTTTTCTCAAAGGTGCGCGCGATGTATTGGGAATAGAACTCCTGCCAGCGCCAGCGGCTGACCATCTCCACGTTCTGCGCCTTAACCGTCTGGATCCCAGTGAGCACTTCTACGAGATGACTCTGTGTTTTGGCGTTCTCTTCGGCAGCGGCTCGAAACTGCTGGCGGAATAGAGGGGCACCCAGCACGGTGAGACCGATCTGAATCGGCAACACCGATAGAGCGAGCAGGGTGAGTAACCAGCTGTAGACCACCATCACCAGGATATAGATCCCTGAAAACGCGGCGTCCAAGATGGTGGTGAGGGCCTGGCCGGTGAGGAAATTGCGGATTTTTTCTAGCTCCGCCACCCGGGTGCTCAGTTCGCCCACAGGGCGCCGGTCGAAGTAACCCAAGGGCAGTCGCAGCAGATGATCGATCACTTCTGCTCCGAGTCTTTGGTCGATCCGGTTGGTGGTTTCAGCAAACAGAAACGTCTTGAGGCTGCCCAGTACGCCCTCCAGAATCGTGACCACTATTAGAGCAATTCCCAGCACCTGGAGCGTGTCCAAACTACGCTGGCTGATCACTTTGTCGATGATTACTTGGATCAACAGCGGATTGGCCAAGGTGAACAGCTGCACGACGAAGCTGGCGGCTAGAACCTGAATCAACACACCGCGATAGCGCTTCAAGGCAGGCCAGAACCACCCCGGACCGAATTTCTGATTCGGGGTGGCGTTCGTTCGCTCCAATAGCAGCACCTCGATGCCGTCCGGGAAGCACCCAGCCAGATCCTCAGGGAAGAGGGTGACCATGCCCTGCTTGGGCGAAGCCAATTTGAGGCCGCGTTCATTGCTAGCCACCACTAAAGCGAAACCACCTTGCCAGGGAAGCATCGAAGGAACCTGCAGGCGTGTGCCGGCCGCAGACGGCACTTTTGCCGCCATCACATGAAGCCCCAGGCTGGCAGCCAACTGACCGCAGAGTCGAAGGTTGGGGGTGAGACCACGACGAATATTGTCCCGCAGGACCCTTTCGATCGCATCGCATCGAAAGGGCAGCTTCATCAGCTGCGCCAGCATTTGAAAGCAGGCGAGGGTTTCCTGAATCGGACCATTGGCCTGGATCAAGCGAAGGCTGTCGACCACATTGCGCCCCGGGCTGTAGCGGCTCACAGGGGGAAACAGCTCAGCTTTTTCGATATCGGTCTCTGCTACCCACTCCCGTCCGGGTTTGAGGCGCTCCACAGAGGTGATTTCTCCATCGACAGGGAGAGAGACCAGGCGATGGGCAAATCGCTGGGTCGGAGGGAGTTGATCCGCAGAGTGAATGGCCTGACCGAGGCGAGCTTCCCCCCAGCAGCTAGTGAGGAACAGGCGGCGATTGCTATTCTGAATAGCCACTTTGATCGCAGCCGGTTCGGGAGCACAGCGCTTAGCCTGATCGAGAGCCTTCTCCAGCTTCTCTAGGGCTGAACAGTCCCTTGCTGCGGTCTCGGCCCCGAGACTCTCTAACAAGCTGAGTAGCTCCTGAGGCCACAGTTGCTGATCGCACCAGTTGCGAAAGCTGTTCTCGGTGGCATAGAGATCGGCCCAGTCCTGATCAGGAACAGCACAGGCAATGACCTCTTCAGAGGCGATCACGTTTTCGCAGGGATTGCCACTCAACAGGCTGGCGGCACCAATCACGCTGCCCAGACCAAACTTGCCTACCGTTGTTAATCGGCCATTGTGGCGTCCGACCAAACGGGCCCGGCCCTTTTGCAAAATCAAAATCCGCGCCGGGATCTCCTTGGACTTACAAAGCTGCTGACCGAGTTCGAACCGCAGCACGCGCGTGACCATCTGAAGCCGATTCGATCCCGCATCGGACAAACCTCGAAAGGCCGGATGCAGCAGCAGAGGAAATGGCGAAGACTGGGTCATCAGGAAACGCTGAAGTTACCTTTTCAGCTGGCTCAAAGTTTTAGTGGTCTGCTCTGAGATCCACGCATCGAACATCTCCTGGCACATTCGATCGAACACCCCCTCGGTTAAGGTGGTCGGTAGATAACGCTCCAGCCGCACCACCAGCCACCAGTCGGCGATGCGAAACGGTTCGAGCAACACCCCTGGCTGAGCCACACGAAGCTTGTCCGCCAAGGCATGATGCGCCTGCGTGAGGGAAACCGGCCCGACGATGCCGTTGGTATTGCGTTCCGGACCTTCGGCATAGCGCTTAGCCAGATCCGCAAAGTTCGATTCGCCTGATTCGATCTGTAGGTACAACTCACGGGCCAGAAAACCGTTCTTCGATCGAAGAACGCTGTATACCACCTGGTCAAGTTCATTCTTACGCTCGAGAAACCGCGCTTCCGCTTTTGCTGCGAATCGCTCACGCATGAACACCTGACGGCGAACCACCCAGCGCAGGCGATCTAGGACCTCTTTCTCCGGTCGCCCCAGCTTTATAAGTAGTTCCGGCCATTGCTCCAAGCCTTCGTAACCTTGTTGACCCAGAAGCTCCACCTGAGCCTGTTCCAAACCTTTAGCACTCACCTCTACAGCCGCGATAGCCTGCGCGGTAATCATTTGTTCCACCAGTGGAACCAACAAATTGTATCGTTGCAAAAGGGCTCTGCCTTCTGCACTGATCACCCGTTGCAAATCGGAGAGTACAGTGGAAATTACAACCATTCTAAAATTGTGTAAAAAAATTATAATTTGTGTGCAAAACATTAAGGCGTCAAAAGCACGGAAGCATATAGCAAATTAGTCATTTTTCAAATAATTAGTT